>NZ_JBLYIF020000001.1:476289-515376 GCF_048548695.2 Pontibacter sp. JAM-7 | reverse complement strand
GGCGGAACGGACGGGACTCGAACCCGCGACCCCCTGCGTGACAGGCAGGTATTCTAACCAACTGAACTACCGCTCCACATGGACCGATCTACGCTGAAACATCCGTGATTCTTGCCTTGTGAGCGTGAATCTGAGCACCAACTTGTGAGTGAAGCGCCCCAAACGGAGTGCGCATTTTACGTGTTTTAGACCGCTTGTCAAACCCCGAAATAAAAAAAAACATAAACCCCGCAAAATTGCACAATCCTTGTACAAATCAGTAAGTTATAGGTACCGAAATGTCCTGTTGATCGACCTTGCAACACGCTCAGCCGCTGGCTTTTACTAAAGGCTTAACAGTATGCTCTGCAACGCCTTTTTAACTTTAAGATTCAAATACCATGAGCCTGACACCTACCGAAATTGCTCTCGATCGCTTTATGCATGACCTACGACAACTCCAGCCTGAAGCACCCCGCCAACCCTACTCCGCTGAATGGCTGTCCGATTGTTACCAACAACACGCGGCAGATGGCGTATCTGTCGGCTGGCGGCCGACGCTACAGGCGGAAAAGCATGATATGTTTCAACGCCTCAGCGAGGCATTAGAGGAACCGATTCACCCAGATATTGTCAGCTACTACGGCCGCTATTGGTCCGACCCGCTACCTGCCCGTCGGGGCGAAGACCAGCTCACTCTGCTGCAGGTCTGGAATCCTGCTGACCTAGAGCGACTGAGAGAGAACCTGATAGGCCATGCGCTGAACAAACGCCGTGCAAAAGCATCACTGACCTTGTTCTTTGCCTGTGTAGAGCCCAATAGTGAATGGTTTATCAGCCTTGACAATACAAACGGCAACGTGTTGCTGGAAGCACCAGGCAAACCGGCTATACGGGAACTGTCGGATTCGCTGCCAGATTTCTTAAACAGCCTGACGCCAACCCCTATACCTGACCAGGAATAACCAGATGCGCTCATACTTTATTCTCAGCTTAACTTTTCTGGCAATGCTTAGTGGCTGCTCTGCCTTCGTCGCACAAACCGTGCAACCGGAACCACAAGTCAGCTTTAACCGTGCATTACCCCCGGGGGTTCGTATCCAATTGGAAACCGCCGATTTACGTCGCAGCCAGAAGCTGGGCAACCGACTCAACAGCCGTAATCAACAGGTGCCTGTTAGCGCTATAGACCTTGCCGCCACCCTCAATAAAAGCCTGCAAGATGCGGTGATTGCTGCAGGTATCAACTTAGCCCCTTCTGCCATGAAATTCAGGCTGGAACTGACTCAGCTAAGTTACAAAGCAAATCCCGAAGGGCCAGGTCAAACCGTTACCGTCACCGCAGCTATGCGTATCCGGCTAGACAACAGCGCTGAACATTACATGGGGCAATACTCCACCTCTCAGGAACAGCGTTTTGTCACCACTCCCAACGAAGGAGATAACGCCCACCTGATCAACCGGGCGCTGGAAGCGACCCTGCAACGCGGCCTAAATGACCCGCAACTCCTCGACTTTATGCAGAGTCATCAGTAAAGAACCTGGCCGGGTAATATTTCCGTAAGCCCGATTATTACAGGGTCTAGCCTACCGTATAAGCCAACAAACGGCTGATCTGACACATCGGCCGACCTGACTCAGCGTGCCAGGCATTAAAGGCAGACTGCACGCTGGCCAGATCGGCTTTAGATGTTGGCCGTTTATCCACCACTCCCTGCGCTTTGAGTGCTGCCACCACATCATCAGTAAAAATAAAGGTATCCTTACCCGCCATTCGCAGAAAATAAGCACTTGAGTTGCCGCCAAGTTGACGGCCATGAGCTTGCAGCGTTCGCCATAAGCCTATGATATCGGTCACCGGCCAGTACGCCAGAAAGCTGGCAAAACTACCATGTTTACGCGCCAGGTCATCCACCATCAAAGCATTTACCCGCGTCGCTTTAATTTTGCCCCAGTGCCTGATCAGATCGGCATTTTGCATCAGCTGTTCCAGCTGCTCATCACTCATCAAGCTGATTTTCTCGGGTGAAAAGCCAAAAAAAGCCTGTTCAAAAGCAGGCCATTTCGCATCCACCACGGCGTGTTTAATGCCCGCCCGAAACACCCGTCGACTTAGCGTACTGAGCAAGCGGTCATCAGGTACAGTTTGTAATTCGGCAACCGTTAGAGGAACCGGCAGGCTTGACTCCAGCAGGGCTTTATCATGTCGGTCACATGCATGTTGGTAGAGCCAGTCAAAGCTTTTCATCACATATACCTTTACTTAAACAGCCAGCAACATACCTGACGCAACCCTTGGCAAACCGTCAGCATGACCACAAACACCACTGTAGATTCTCTGCCCTAAGGCGATAGCTATGTTTAACATGGTAAAAAGCGTATTATTTAGCGCTATTTTTTACGGCGTTTTGATGCGCCTTAATTCGTCACCATCACCCCCTGACTAATAGCGAGCATCATGGGGGTCACGGAAGGTAAACATGCCAGTTATCCGGAAATCAAACAAGCTGATCAACGTCTGTTATGACATTCGCGGCCCTGTGCTGCAGGAAGCCAAACGTCTCGAGGAAGAGGGACACCGTATTCTTAAATTGAATATTGGCAATCCCGCGCCCTGGGGCTTTGATGCCCCGGAAGAGCTGGTTCAGGACGTGATCTATAACCTGCCTCACTCGCAGGGGTATTGTGATTCCAAAGGTTTGTTTTCCGCCCGTAAAGCCATTATGCAGGAGTGCCAGAAAAAACGTATTCCTAACGTTGGCATAGAGGATATCTACATCGGTAACGGTGTATCCGAGCTGATCGTAATGTCGATGCAGGGGCTGCTGAATGACACCGACGAGATGCTGATTCCTGCGCCGGATTATCCATTATGGACTGCAGCAGTGAGCCTGAGTGGTGGTAATCCGGTCCATTATCGCTGTGATGAAAGCCAAGGCTGGATTCCGGATATTGAAGATATTCGCAGCAAGATTACCGAGCGCACCCGCGGTATTGTCGTAATCAACCCGAACAACCCAACCGGCGCGGTCTACCCACCTGCCCTGCTGGAACAGATTATGGATGTCGCCCGGGAACACAAACTGATCGTGTTTGCTGATGAAATCTACGACAAGATTCTCTACGATGAAGCTCAGCATACCTCGCTGGCATCGCTAGGCGATGATGTACTGTGCATCACCTTTAACGGCCTGTCCAAAACGTACCGCGCGGCGGGTTACCGCTCCGGCTGGATGATTGTCAGCGGGCCAAAACATAAAGCCCGCGACTACATCGAAGGCCTGGATATGCTGTCCAGCATGCGGCTCTGCTCTAATGTTCCCACCCAGCATGCGATTCAGACCGCACTGGGCGGTTATCAAAGTATCAATGAGTACATCACACCCGGTGGTCGTCTGTATGAACAGCGTAATCTTGCCTGGGAGATGCTCAACGATATCCCAGGCGTTAGCTGTACCAAGCCAGACGGTGCCATGTACCTGTTTCCGAAACTCGATCCGGAAGTCTATCCGATCAAGAACGATGAGAAGCTGGCACTGGACCTGTTACAACAACAGAAAGTCTTAATTGTTCAGGGTAGCGGTTTCAACCTGCCAGACACCCAGCACTTCAGACTGGTATTCCTGCCTCGGGAAGATGAACTGCGTGAAGCCATTGAGCGCATTGGCCAGTTCCTGAAAAGCTACGAACAATAACAGCCATAGACACTGCACTACACGGCCTGTAGTTTTTTTACAAAAACACAGGCCAATGTCTCCTTTTTGTCATAAAAAAGGAGTATAGTGTAAGCGTACTACAAATAACGAATAAGTAGAGTGTCTTAAATGTTTATCAAAATCCGTAAAAACTGCGGCATCCTGTTGGAACAGAACGGTCTGGAAAAGCGCCATTTGGTGCCAGTAACATCGAACTTCCTGATTAACCTCAACCAGGTAGGCGAAGTCTCTTTTTACACAATTAAGGAAGAGAAGAAGCGGCTGGATCTGGAACATCACGAGCTCACAATCCCGGTACATACCCGTGTGATTCACTTACAGATGTCGTACCTGCACAGCACGTATAAAGAAACCGTCAATGACCAGAAAGCCAATATGGCTGATCGCTGTTTCTACAAGCTGTATTTTCTGCCGGAAGAGATGGGGCAGTATGAAATCATACGCCAGCAGATCGAAGCCCTGGTGTTAAACCAGTAAAAGGCTCAGACCGCCTGAGCACGACTGTTCAGGCGGTACCATTTTCCAGTAACAGCGTGATATTCGCCAGAATATCATCCACATCCTGTTTCGCCCTGTGCCTGCGATGCTGGCCCTTGGTCAAAACACTGTAAGCAACCAGCTGTTTCTCATTCAACAACTCTTCTAAACCCACCAGCCGGAAGGGCATAGTCTCTTCTGCTGCTGCATACAAACGGCTAAGCCAAAAGTGATCAAACTGCACGGCATCACTGATGACACGCTTGCCAGCCAATGCCCGTAATTTCTCACAGGCAGTGTAGATATCCACCCCATCAAGGCAAAGTAATTCCCGGTCGATGCCATGCACCTCTTCTGCAAACTCATCCCAATGATCCCAATCAGCAGCAGATTCAGGGTTAATCAGAAAATTATCCGACTGCCCGGTAATGGCATTTTTCCAGGCTACCTCAATGGGGTATGAATCAGTGCTTAAACCACTGGCTTCCAGATCGATACAGATTAGGTCCATGCGCGACACTCTCCCTTATCAGATATCGATTTTGCATACACCAGAGCTTTCAACCCCTGTTCAGAGTTAGGCTCAGGAAAATCAGCCGGATTGGCTAATCGCTGCTCAAACGCGAACTGCGGACTATGACGCAGCATCAGTTGCTGCAAAAACGCACAATCATGTTGCGGATCATTATGGCAGGCCAACACCTTAGCGTTATCCGTCGTTAAGCCATCCAGGCGTTGCATCACCCGCTGATAATCTTTGCTCGCCACAAAACTGCCTTTTTGAAAACTCGGTGGATCCATGACTACCAGATCATAAGGTCCAAATTTTTTCACCTTACCCCAGGAGCGAAACAGATCATGCGCCATAAACTTCACTTGATCCAGTGACTGACCATTTAACCGATGATTAGTGCGCCCGGTGTTGAGTGCCGATGACGACATATCCAGATTCACTACCGCTCGTGCCCCGCCTGACAATGCTGCCACCGAAAAACCACAAGTATAAGCAAACAAATTTAAGATACGCTTACCGGCAGCATGCTCACGTACCCAGCTCCGGCCTTCACGCATATCCAGAAACAACCCGGCATTCTGTTTACCCAACAACCTGACTTCATACTGTAATCCGTTTTCGGTCACGGTAAGGCGCTCAGGCACCGTCCCGGACAACACCCTATCACGCGGCCCACCGGTAACAAAACGTTCCTGAAGTACCAATGCATTGACCCCCGGCTCTGACTCGAGTGCCTGAGAGAGATCTGCGACAAGTTCGGCAGGCAGCGGTTGATACAGGCGAATCACGGCCACCGGAGGAAACCAGTCAATCACCAGTGCTTCCAGTCCCGGATATAAACCAGAGCGGCCATGAAACAAACGACGCACTTCGCCCTGGGCCAACGCCAACTGAGCTGTTACCTGCGACATCACTATGCTTTTCAAAGCACTCTCTACTCACTGGATAAAACCGACGATTATAGAAAGCTTAATCCACCTAGGCCAGACGTAAAACGTCGATTAGTCGATAGTTGCCTACTTGAAACTTAAACCCTCTACCCTCATCTAATTGACAGATTTAACTTAAGGGACATTGAAGTCTTATGATGCGTATCGGCCTTTTCCTGCTCACCAATATCGCTGTGCTGATTGTGGCCAGCATTACCCTGAATTTACTCGGGGTTAATCACTATATCTCCGGCTCCGGCCTGGATCTTGGCAACCTGCTGGTATTCTGCGCAGTGTTCGGCTTTGCCGGCTCTCTGATTTCACTGCTGCTTTCGAAAACCATGGCTAAAATGTCCACCCGCACCAAAATCATCGAACAACCCAGTAATGCCGATGAAAAATGGTTGCTGGACACCGTCGCTGAACTGGCTGAAAAAGCCGGTATTAAAATGCCACAAGTCGGAATTTTCCCGGCTCAGCAAGCCAACGCCTTTGCCACTGGCTGGAACAAAAATGATGCGTTGGTCGCAGTCAGTCTTGGTTTGCTGCAGCGATTTCGCCCTGAAGAAGTTCGTGCCGTCATGGCCCATGAGATTGGTCACGTGGCCAATGGTGACATGGTCACACTGTCACTGGTTCAGGGCGTGGTGAACACTTTTGTCATGTTCTTTGCCCGGGTTGTGGGCTATTTCGTCGACAACATGATGCGCAGTAATAATCAGGCCGGTACGGGTATCGGTTACTACATTACGGTATTCGTATTTGAAATTATCTTCGGCATCTTGGCGTCATTTGTCGTGGCATGGTTCTCCCGTTACCGCGAATTCCGTGCCGACGCCGCAGGCGCCCACCTTTCCAGTAATCACGCAATGATTGCTGCCCTGCAACGCCTGCAGGCCGAATATGGCATGCCGGACCAGATGCCGGGACAACTGACAGCATTTGGCATCAGCAGCCACCTTAAAGGCGGTTTAATGGAATTGATGTCGAGCCACCCGCCGCTGGAAAAACGTATTGCCGCCCTGCGCCAGCAGGTCTGAAAAAAAAGGGCCCATCAGGGCCCTTTTTTAATATCGCTTGTTAGCCTGATTCATCCAGCACACTAAACGATAGAAACGTTGTAAACAGCACCACCGCTATACCAAAAGCGGGAACGGGTATGACTACAACAGAGATAAGTGCCGATAACCATAAATGACAAACCCTTATCCAACATGCTTGCTGCTTACGAACTTGCCGCTCTGATGGCCGACACAGTTTAAACACACCATCAGGTTGTTGCCGGCTGCCAGGTGGTAATAAACCACATATAAAACACAATAAATAACGAAACACAGAGCACCTCCAAAACCGAAGTGACTCTGTTCAGCATAGGAAAGGCTTCAGTAATCGGCTACCCGATAAAGCACTGCATCACGATAACCCGTAATCACTGGCAATACCCCTGCCAGCATCTGGTTCGCTTCCGGATCGCCACTATCGACGATCAATGGCCGCCCTTCCAGCGCACTCAACTTGGTTTTAGTGGCAATAATATGGATATTCTGCCGGCCAATACGCTTAATTAACTCAGGCGATAGTTGCTGGTTGCCACGGCCAATAATATGCCCCTGCCCGCCAATCAGCGTGATAATAAGCGCACAAGACTGGCCTTCTGTCAGGCTCAATAATTGTGCTGCTGTGCAATCTGCAGCCAACAACTCTCCATCACGCACCAGATCAACACCCAATAAGGTATTCGGCAGACCCAACTGCTCCATCACTGCCGCGACAGTTGAACCAGACCCCATGATATAGCAGGTGCCGGGTTCCATGCGTTCGATGACATCCGCGGCTATATCGTCCAGCACCAAGGCCTCATCCTCCCGGCCACTGTTTTTTACATGCTGTAAGAAACGGTGCTCTGCCGGCACCTGCATTTCGCCGTAAAACCGCGCCCTTACCTGCCCCTGACGAAACGCCTCTTCATCGAGATCGCGCACTTCTTGATCTTCAAGCGTTACCAGATCACCGCGCACCAGCAGTGCCACCAAATCCCCTGCTGCTTTGGGAGTCAGTGCATAAACACCTGAGTGGATTTTGACCCCGGCAGGAATACCCAGTACCGGCACACCTTCCGGCAATACGTCACAAATGTCCCGTGCAGTACCATCGCCACCAGCAAACAACAACAGATCGATGCCCGCCTGGTACAGGTCACGAACTGCATTGCAGGTATCTGCCGGCCGGGTAGCGTCACTACTGATGCTGCCGACGATTTCCGGCTCAAAACCTGCTTCACTGGCAATGTCGGCACCCATTTCGCCAGGATAGGTAACAATTTGCACAGGCATATTCTGCAGAACTTGCAACGCTTGCAAGGTGCGCAAACCGGCTTTAGGCTCAGCGCCCAGGCGTTTAGCTAACACGGCTGTATCGGCCCCATCACTGCCTTTTAATGCAACACTGCCACCCAGTCCCGCCAACGGATTGATGATCAACCCCAACCGAAACATGCCTAGGCCTCCTCTGTATTCAGGATATCCAGGTGCCCTGTCTCCAGCAGAAACTGCTGGTACACAAACGCTGTCAGCATCAGGCGGGTATCTTCATCCAGATCAACAAACTCCAGGCCATGCTGCACAACGCTGGAAACACTGCCCGATTGCGGCTGTAAATTTCTGATTTGAGCAGCGATCAGAATCACTTGATCGATATCACTGACCCTAAGTCTGAAAGTCAGCAGTAAACGGTCATTCACCTTGCCCAGCGCCGTGGGTGTTGATACTGAAGCGCCTTTTACACTGAGATCATTGCAATAGCCGGTTACAGGCCAGTGCATCTGTGGTGTCGTTTGCTCTTCGTAGGGATCTACCGAAATCACCAAATTGACCGGCACCCGGGTATGGCGTCGCAGGCGGCGTACCTCAACCTGTTGTGGGTATTCCAGATGCCAGTAACCATATGGCTGGGCGGCAATTTTCAGCAAACGACTACTGAATGCCGCAATAAAGTTACCACTCATCAGGCGTGCAGTCAGGCGAGCCCCTTCATTAATGGCCAGACCCGAGCGAGGTGCAGCAACTATCAGGCTGGCACTTTCACGCATTCCAATGAGCGTTGTCTGGTAACGCCCGGACGGCGAACGAGTTTCTATCTGAACCCGAGCACCCGGGCGCGGGTCCAGTTCGGCCAGTGTTCGCAGGGATTGGGATGTAAGACTATGAGGCATCCGATGTGTTATTTCATAAAACAATAAAGGCGCAAGCTTACGGTAAATCTGTTGGCTCTGCGAGTTTGAAACCCATTGCCTGATAGAGACTCGACTGTTGACCCGCTTGCACTTGCAGGGATGAGAATTCGCGCCTGACCCGATATTCACGTCGCAACCGATCAAACGCCTCAGCCTGGGTAGCACAAGACGTCAAGGTTGCTCTCAGCAAGGAGTCATCCACCCCAGGATCATAAACCTGGCGCATCACCTGCGCTGGGCTAAGGTGTTCCACAGCAACGGCGCCAGCAGCAGTGGCCGGCAAAAAAGTTTGCAGAGACTGCTGTTCCGTTGCACCGATACATTTTGCCAGTGCCTGATACACCATGTAGCTGCCACGAATCTTGCCATCCAAACTGTAGCCGGCAATGTGGGGTGATATCAGCTTACAATGTTCCGCCAGGGGCAGTGACACCTGTGGTTCATGCTCCCAAACATCCATAATTAACTGCAAATCCGGGCGCTGTTGCGCAACGTTTAATAGCGCAACATTGTCGATAACCGGCCCTCTCCCAGCATTTAGCAGTACCGCATCAGGTCGCAACTGTTTCAGTCGAGACTCATTAAAAAGATGGTAGGTCGGCGCATCCCCTTGTCGGGTTAAAGGCGTATGCAGGCAAACAATATCCGCATCCGACAACACACTCTCAAGACAGGTAAAACCTGATTCATTTTTCGCCCGGAGGGGATCATTAAGCAAAACGTGACAGCCCATGGCCTGCAACCTACTGGCCAGCCGCCCACCGACATTTCCCACACCCACCACACCCCAGGTTAAGCGACAGGGGTCAAAGCCCTGCTGCTCGGCAAGCAAGAAAACTGCACTGAGGACGTAATCAACTACCGCCTCTGCATTGCAGCCCGGGGCACTGCCATGGCTGATACCCACACGGTTCAGATACTCAAGATCGAGATGGTCCGTACCGATGGTAGCCGTACCAACAAACCTGACCGGACTATCACGCAATAATGCTTCATCCACCCGGGTTACAGAGCGCACCAGCAAAGCGTCGATATCAACCAGATCTGCGGGCGTTATGTGCCGACCCGGACGCAAAACAACCTCACCAAGACCTTCACACATGCGGTCGATCATCGGCATATTTTCATCCGCCAGGATGCGTATAGGGGCTTTCAATGTCATCGTAGTCTTTACAAATCCTTTCGCTTGAGGCTCAATGCGCCTCCTCTCTGGTTACCACTCATTACAATCCCGCAATGGTTCACCGCTGGCGCAAAGATACGGCATACCTCCACACCTGGATCTATCAGGATCTGATGGGTGACTGGATTATAACCCGATGCTGGGGAGATACCTGCAGCGGAAACAGCCAGGCCCGTCACAAAATTGCCGGTTCTCTGCCAGCCGCCCGGCAAGAACTCAAACGTATAGCCCGGCGTTGCCGTCATCAGGGCTATCAGCCCTACGATAGTGACGAAACACAATTAGGTTTTGAATTTCCCGATTTCTAAGTTTATACCTTAACTTTTTTACTAAATAGCCGACTCATCATTTACACACTTGGGCGAGGTGGTATATATACCTTAGTGGTAATCAACATAACGATAAAAAAGATAAAAAGTAGAGAACAATATGAAAGAGAGTATCTCGGGCCTGTACTCCAAAAGCTACTTGCCAGCGATCGCCATCGCTGTCATCGCTGCCGGAATTTGCTATAGCCTAAGCGCGGATGTGCGAATTGTGTTGCTTGTCCTGATCAGCACACTGGTAGCAGGAGGCGCTACACTTCTGGTGATTAAAGCTTCCTTTTTCTCTTTACTGCATCATGATGCAGCACAGCTGAACGCTGGTAACACCCGATCCCTAAAAGTGTTGGACAAAATCCTGACGGGGTTCATCTCACTGCATAAAGGGCATAATGAAACGGGCAGTCGCCTGGCATCCAGCTCAAATGCTAATGCTATCGCGGCCGCAGAAGTTTCGTTCACAGCAGATAAGCTCAAAACCAAATTGGACAACCAAGTCACTGAAGTGGCACAAATTGCTCAGAACTCTGAACAAATGATGGTCACTGTTACCCAATCTGCTGAGCAGGCTAAAGTCGCTGCCGATAATGCGATCCAAGCCAAAGACACTGCCAGCCTTGGCCAAACCGGCCTAACCAAGGCCATGCAGGATATTCGTGAACTGAATTCACAAGCCGCTGAAACCTTAACGTTGATTGAGCAGCTGAACGCAAAATCACAAAAAATTCAGGACGTCACTCAGGTGATTGAAGAGATCGCCGAGCAAACCAACCTGCTGGCACTGAATGCCGCCATTGAGGCCGCTCGTGCCGGTGATCATGGTCGCGGGTTTGCTGTGGTCGCGGATGAAGTGCGTCAGCTGGCATCACGCACTGCCAGTGCCACCGGGGAAGTAGAAACCATCGTTGATGAGATTCGCAGTGAAACCGAACAGGTCGTTAGTCGAATCCATACCCTGACCACCGATGTCGAAAATGGCACTCAGGCCATGGAACAAATCAGTGGTCAACTGGGCGGTATCGCCAACCAGTCCTCGATTGTCGAAGAACAGATCTCAACCATTGCTGAAGGCGCTCAGGCTAACCGTCATAACCTTGAAATTATTTCCAGCTCACTGACCCGTGTCGGGCATGAATTGGAAGAAAGTGACCACGAAGTGCAGCATTTGGCGCAACAAGCCGCAGCCCTGATGGAAGCAGCCGAAAAGTCCAACGCTATTCTGGCCAGCGGCAGCGGTGAAAACTACCACAAAACCTTCTATAGCATTGCGCGGTCAGCAGCTGACAAGGTCAGTGCTGCATTTGAAGAAGCCGTCAGATCCGGTCAGATGAGTGAGTCTGATCTGTTTGATCGAAACTATATCCCGATCAACGGTACCAACCCCCAGAAATACCACAC
Source organism: Pontibacter sp. JAM-7 (assembly GCF_048548695.2). Lineage (NCBI taxonomy): Bacteria > Pseudomonadati > Bacteroidota > Cytophagia > Cytophagales > Hymenobacteraceae > Pontibacter > Pontibacter sp. JAM-7. Next base: position 503,625 of record NZ_JBLYIF020000001.1, on the reverse strand, counting down.
CCGGTACGACAACCTGACGGATAAAATCTTGCCCAGTATTCAGGAGCCGGTGCTAAGCGCGGATCAGTCTGTGGTATACGCCATTGTGACCGATCCAAATGGCTATGTGCCTACCCATAACAACCAGTTCGCCAATCCACCCGTTGGCGATCCGGAAGTTGATCTGGTGAAAAGCCGCAGCAAACGTTTATTTAATGATCGTACAGGGGCTCGCTGTGGTTGCCATACTGACAATATGCTGCTGCAAACCTACAAACGTGACACGGGTGAAATCATGCATGACATGTCAGTGCCTATCTTTGTAAATAATCGTCATTGGGGCGGTTTACGCGTCGGCTACTGGCCACATACAAGCAATAATTGATAAACGTATTCGTGTTACTTACTCAAAAAAGCCACCGTTAAGGTGGCTTTTTTATCTAAAAAAACCGCGCCTATTGGCGCGGTGAGTCGGTACTTGAGCGTATGAAGAGCCGTGGCATGCCCTGTAGCATGCATACGACGTCGAGGTGCGAGCAACACCTCTGTTCAACCGCACTTACTATATACGAATGCTAATGATTCGCAATAAGCTTTATTAAAGCTGGCTTATATTTGCCTTCATGCGACAATATGCCGCTTCCGGCTATCCGGGCAACTGCTTACAATGCTCCCTGTAGCTGAGGATCAACATGCAGACAACCAACCGATACCACCTGCTTATCGCTCTTGCTGTAACATGTTGCGGGTTGCTACTGGTGTTACTTTTGGGTCGTCATTGGTTGCCGGCCAACAATACCCCCCTGTCGGTCAGCCCTGATTGTGATATCAGCCAACAGGCTTGTACCGCACGCGATAGCCAACAGGCCATTGCGCTGGAAATTTTGACCCGCCCGGTAACGTCTATGGTGCCTCTGGATATTATGGTTAATCTGGAGAATATTCCTGCCCAAAACGTCACACTCAATCTACAGGGAGTGGATATGTATATGGGCATACATCAGGTGGCACTCAGCCCAACAACCAATCCTGCGCAATGGCAGGGAGAGTTAACACTGGCAATCTGCACAACCGGCGAAATGCGCTGGCAGGCCACTGTGATTGCCCACCATGCTGACAAACAAACGTTGGCCAACTTTGAATTCAGTGCGAGGTGACAATGAAAACCCTAAGAAACCTTCTGGTACTGACTGCCCTTATGCTGGCAGGTATCGCTGTTGCGTTTTACTTTCGGCCTCAGCCAGTTGAGCAACGGCTTGCCATGGGCGATCAACTGGGTGGCAACTTCACCCTGCAGTCCAGCCAGGGTGCGCTCTCGCTGAGCGACCTTAAAGGCAAAGTCGTCATGTTTTATATCGGTTACGCGTCCTGTCCAGATGTGTGCCCTACGGCACTGGCCGTCGCCGCACAAGCTATACAACGCTTACCTGAGCCTAAGCAGAAACTCGTTACTGCGCTGTTTATGAGTGTTGACCCGCAACGTGACAGTCCTGAAAAACTGGCTGACTATACCGCCTTTTTTCATCCTGATTTCAAGGGTGTCACAGGAGAGCGTGAACAAATTGATCAGGTAGTCAGACAGTACGGTGCCTATTACCAAATCAGTAAACTGGAAGATTCAGCGCTGGATTACGCGGTAGACCATTCGTCCCGTCTTTACCTGATTGACCCTCAGGGAAAATTGGTTGCTGCGCTGCCTCATACCATTTCACCGACGCAACTTGCCGCGAAAGTCGCCACCCTTTTATAGGAGATCATTGATGGTTTTACGTCACCATTTTATTGCGCTGAGTACGGCTCTCTGCCTGAGCTTAAGTTGCCTGCTGCAAGCGTCTGAAACAATTGAAAGCAATCATGCCTATGCCCGCGCAACCCCACCGGGACAAACCAACAGTGCCGCCTTTGTCACGCTAACCAACCATACCGATACAGCACTGCAACTCACCTCTGCTGAATCAACCGTAACCGGTTCAGTTGAGTTACATGAGCACCAGCACGACAACGGTGTTATGCGAATGCGTCAGATCTCAGCGATTGATCTACCGGCGGGGGGGCAGGTCAGCCTGCAACCCGGTGGCTACCACATCATGCTAATCGGTTTGCAACAACCATTAATTGCCGGCAGCGAGATCGGGATGACGCTGCACTTTTCAGACGGCAGTGTGAAAAATCTGGTGATGCCGGTGCAGATGCCGGGGACACCACAGCATAAACATGCCCATCACTGACGGCTGAGGTGAAACTCATCCGCAGAGGGCAGACTGCGACCATTTTGCTGGCAAAGCGCGCTGACCAAGCTGTTCAACCGACTGGGTAAGCCCTCTGTCAGCAAGTTTGTCACCTTTGCCAGTACTCGCTGCTGAAACTGCACACTGGGGCCAAAACCACCACCTAAATTGTCTGCGCTAAAGTGAAAGCTGCGGCCGGATGCGATCGTCAATATCCACTCGTACGCCTGAGGGGTGACCTCTACCCGCTCAAACTCAGCCTGCTCATCAGCACTGCGCCCGTCCGGTTTATACCAATACCCATAATCCGGTAGTTGGCGACGCTGCTCACCGGCCACACACCAATGCGCAATTTCATGCAACGCACTGGCGTAAAAACCATGGGCAAAGATAATTCGATGCTGTGGATGGCTATCATCGGCTGGCAGATAGATAGGCTCATCGCTGCCTTTTACCAGAACGGTATTCAGGGAATCGGCAAACAGCTGATGAAACAGCGCAATCAGCGCGTCCAGCTCTGTATCAGAGTCACTCAGGCAAGCAGACATGTCCGCCATTACTCAGCGAAGCGCTGCCAGCTGGTGCCATTTAACCACCAGCTATCGCCCGTAAGCCGGTCAAGGCGCAGGGCAACATAGCCCTTTTTATCCTGATCTGCGCGCAGCAAGCTGATTTCATAATCACCACTGGCGGGCTGTGCCTGATCCTCAAGCGGGAGCCAGCGGGCACTCTGTGCAAGCCAGCTTTCACCACTGACCTGATCATAACGCACCACAATCCAGTCACCCTGTGCCGTATAAGCAGAACTCATACGGTAACTTCCTGACAGGGCGGGTTGCATTGCTGCCATCATGTCCGTCAGCTGATCCAACAAAGCTTCTGTCATATCAGACGATTGCTCGGTTTGTGGCTGAGTTGTTGCAGTATCGGCCATCTGTAGAAGCAGATCGCGTACCGTCTGGATCTGTAATATTAACGCCTGATTCTGCTGCTGCATGTCACCATTCTGGCTCTTCAGTTGCAGCAGGTATTCCTGAATCTTACTGATCCGACCCGATAACTGATCTAGTTGTTCACTGCTCGCTTCAGTTTGAGGCGGTGCAGATGGCGGAGCAGATTCGGGCGGTGCAGGCTGCACCCCCGCGGCATTACACCCGGTGAGTAGCAAACTGCACAGCAATAAATGTCGCATCAGCATGGCAGGTTCCATTGCGGTTCTTAAAGGCGGTATTTAAACAGAATTGCGCACAGTCTGCGACCGGATCAATCATGATTGGCGCTGTAGTCAGCCAGTCCGGCATTCCCTTTAACACCTTTCAGGCGGGGGGTATTCAGCTTACTGATACTGGCCTGTTTTCTGTCACGCAGATATTCAGCAACCACATCCCAGATAGGAGGGCCATCGGACGCTGAACCCACTGAGGCCCAGCCCGCGACCTTATATTGTTTACCCGCTTCAATTTTTTCGCCATTATCCAGACGCATGTCTGAGATACGGCCACCAATTTTCTGCGTAGGGTCACAAACATAATCCATGCCCCCTACGCGCACCATATCGCCACCGGACTGCAGATAAGGTTCCGGGTTGAACAGGTTGTCTGCCACATCTTCCAGGATCAGTTTCAGCTCCGCCCCTTTCATTTCGCGCACATAGGTTTCCGGATAAGTCACACAGGTCTGATCCAATACATGTTCCATGGTAACCATTTGACCTTGCATCACCGCTGTCCCCCAGCGAAAGCCGGGCGACAGTGAGATCTGCGCATCCTGCACCACTCGCTGGGCATCACAAATCAACTGATCAAACGTGCCATTAAAGTTGCCTCGCCGGAACATTACCCGATCAGCAACCGCCAGCTCTTCACACAGCCAGGGCAGATAGGGTTGGCGCTCCTGTTCGATCAGGCGACTCATAGCCGGGTCCGCAGGAATCAATTCGGAAAATACCGGCAGCAACCGATAGTGAAAGTCTTTTACCCGACCATTGGCAACGCTCAGGTCCAGCACAGCCAGGAACTTGCCATTCGAGCCTGCATTGCAAACCAGCGTTTGCCCACCACTATTTTTAACCACACTCGGCGCTGGCATGCCGTCATGGGTATGGCCGCCCAGAATCACGTCGATACCGGACACCCTGGCAGCCATTGCCAGATCAACATCCATGCCGTTATGGGACAAAACGATCACCGCATCAACTTTGTCTTTCTGGCGCAACTGATCAACCAGCTTTTGCAGTTCAGCGTCGTGTATGTCAAAGCTCCAGTCAGGGATAAAACGAGCGGGATTGGCAATTTTAGTGCGAGGAAAAGCCTGCCCGATCACGGCAATTCTGGCATCACCTAATTCACGGATACTATAAGGCTTAAAGACCCGGCCGCTGGCTTCATCATGGAGATATTCATCAGCACCATTAAACAGCGCATCTTCGGTAATAAAAATATTATGCGCCAGGAACTCGCCATTAAATGCGGCTATGTTGCGTAACACTTCAGCCTGCGGGTAGGTGAACTCCCAGTGGCCGGTCATCAAATCCACACCCAAAGCATTACTGGCCCGGACCATATCCATGCCACGGGTTTTGAAGGCGGTGCCTGAGCCCTGCCAGGTATCACCACCATCCAGCAACAGGGTTTTCTCACTGCCATACCCCTGACGCAGGCGGTTTATCAAGGTTTTTAGATGGGCAAAACCTCCCACCTTGCCATACTGTGTTGCAGCCTGCTGAAAGTCCAGATGACTAAACGCGTGGGCCTCCAGTGTTCCAGGCTTAATACCAAAATGCTGCAGCAACTTTTCACCCACCAGGTGTGGTGCTTGATTACAGGCCTGACCAACACCCAAATTAACGTGGGGCTCACGATAATAAACCGGCAATAGCTGGGCATGACAATCAGTCATATGCAGCAAACGCACATTGCCATGGTTTGGCAAATCATAGAGTTGTTCAGGCTGATTAGCCGCACGCAGCGAGGTAGGCAGCAGGCCCGCCGCACTTGCCAGGCCCATTAAGCGGGTAAATTCTCGACGGCTCATGGACATAGTGCTCACCCGAATCAGGTATGGAAAAAGGGTTGCCGGTCACCCCTGAAGCCATTCCGGCAGATTAGCTTATTTTGGTACTGTTTTTGGTACTGTTTTTGGTACTGCGTCCAGCCAGTGCTGATTGGCATGGTGCGCTTGTCTGATGCCCATTCGCGCATGATATTTCGCCTGCGCCGCCAGATGCATGGCTAACTGATAATCACCCGACAGTAATGCTGTTTCAGCCGCTTGCAATATTCCCGCTGTTAACTTCCATTCAAAACCCAGCGCCGCCACTTCGCTATTTTTCGCTTTCGCCGAAGCGAGCAGCACGGTCGCATTGGCGAGGGTGGCAGGTTGTTCCGCTTCACGTTCTTCCGGGTGAGTAGTGGTGTACTGCCTACCCTGCCAGACAAACTGATGCCCCCTGCCGTACATCGCCCGGTTGCTTTCAAAAGCCTCTGCAAAAGAGGTGGCTTCGGCAGCATATAACGGGGCGGCAAATGCCACCAGCCAGCTTAATACCAGACCTCGCCATAGATTCATGCCTGCACGCCTCATTTTCTGGCACCCGGGCCATTTACAACCAGCCCGTTCGCCATATAAGTCTGAAAATATTCCAGATTTCTGAAGGTATCGGATTGTGGTTTTAATGGCTTCGAGCGAGAGTCGCGGTGGCAACCTTCATAACGACGATGCAGGGTGCCTAACTCCCCCCACTTCGAACGCACCACCGGAAAATGGGTCGTCTGCCCCAGAGCAGGGCCCGGCAGGTCGGCACGAATAAAGATATTACTGCCCGCCATATGACAATTAGCGCAGGACAGGTTTAACTGGCCACGCTTGGTATAGTAGAAACGTTTACCCTCTTCATAGGCTGCCAACGCGCGGGGGTCATCCTGAGGCACTTTAATCGCGAATAATTTGCCCCGGGATGTCCAGGCCATATAAGCAGAGATTTGCGCGAGGGGCCCTTTTTTCCAGCCAAAGGGTTGTTCGCCATGGCGCTGCCGACACTCATTGATTTCCTGCTCAAGCGTTTTTACCCTACCCTCTGCCCGGTTCCAGTAAGGGTAATTTTGCCGGATAGCAATGCCACCATTATCAAAGCAGTCCGCATAGCTTTTGCCATTGGCAAAGGGGGTGTTAAACAGTATTTCACCCGCTTCCAGATCAAACTCGTAGGGCGGAAACTCTTCCAGTGCTTGCCACTGCTCTCGAGAAGCCGCATCCAGCGCATAAATGCCGTTTACATAATCATTAATATCAACATCCGGGAAACGTTGCAGGTAATAAGACCTCAGCGCCAGCCGGTCGACTTCGGGGTTGGTCTGACCCGCCACCAACTCAGCACCGACGGCAACCCATGGCGTTAGTGCCACAAAAATTACACACAGCAGATGTTGCCTAACGCCACACATACTCTTTCCCATCAGACCCTGATTACAGCTAATACGTCAGCGAATTTTGGCAACTTCCGTTGCCGATTTCCCGGTGTTTTCTTGCCACTTAATCACCAGTTCATCGCCACTCGCTCCACCGACGAAATAAAAGGAAAAATATGGATTCTTGGAAACAGGTGTACTCATATTGGCAGCAAATACCAATTTATCAGCGTGCTCTACTGTTAACTCCTGCAGGTATCGGGCAGGTATCGTTTCACCCGTAACTTTATCCTTACGCTGTCCGGTTTCCATGATGTGTTTCGCCATCATCTTCACTTGAGTTTTATCACCTACCACCTTGGCTTTAACTCTGATAATACCGTCTGCCATAACTTTAACTCCTCGCCTTGCTGCTTAACCGCCGCAACCACCAATGGTGACTTTGACCTCTTTCACTGCGCTATATAACTTATCTTCCGCTTGCACCACGGCAGTCACCTTCGAGGTTTTACCCATGCGGATCCGAGTTGAGATATTGGCATCGGTACCCTCAGGGATAAGGCATTGCATCACCAGGGGCGTGGGATTGTGTTCTACAAACAGGCTAATGCTTTCTACACCTGTTAACGTGGAGCTCACCGTGACCGGAACCACAGCACCATTTTCAGCGATATCCGGCGCTTTCAGAGTAATTTCTGCACTGAGTTCCGGTTCGGCGCCAAACAGCTCTTGCATGGCATTCGCCTGATCTTTGGCACGAAACGCCTGTTCATTCCACGCCGCATAGGCCAAGCGCGGCAACAGCACGCCAAAACCAACCAGTGCACTACCCGCCGCAATCGCCTTAATTACCGCACGTCGTTTAATACTCATTCATTTCCCCTCTCAAACACTGGCCATCAGGACTTGAAACCCCAGGCGTCAAAACTGGTATATATATTCAACCACCGCATCTATTTCCTCTTCTGAAAGGATCCAGTGCTTGCCCACCGGAGGCATGATGGTTAACGGGTTATTGCGAGTAGCGTCCCAAATCTGAGCACGCAGTTTACGCTTATCAGGAAACCGCTGTGCCATCATAAACATAGGCGGTCCCTGGCGGCCTGCCAGCTTGGCATCGGCATCATCAATTGCATGACAGGAGATGCAATTACCGCGGGATTTATCCAGATACACCGCCCTGCCTTCAGCTATAAGTTCCGCCTGTTCCGTTGCCGGTACCCTGGCACTGTGCAATAAGCCGCATAAACTGGCAACCAACAGGGCCGTTATTAATCTGGACATGTCATTTCTGCGATAATTCATAAGTTGTCCACTCAGCCTGTGCCAAGCTCAATCAGTTTGTTGTTCAGTCGCTGGATTCAATCATGTAGACGACCATAACTGCAACCTGTTACCCCAACACATGCAATCAGCGACCAGCTGTACCACTGCTGACAAAGTGAACCTTCTGTAGCAGAGTTCCAATCTCGGCCGGCAACCCCTGTTATATCCCTGACCACCGTAAATTAAGATCATTCCCTTTAAATATCCGTCCCGATCCTTCGCTATGCAATATCCTGGTTTGAGGGTTCTGCCAAACGCGGTGTTACAGAACACATCCGCGGATGGTTGCAGCGGTTAACCTGTCTCTGTTGTTCCAAATATATGTAACGCGCATACCAACCGGATTGTCTCTGCGGTAGGCTGATCACTACATGGCATACTGCTAACATGGAGGCCATAAGTGATCAGCCCATTTTCAGGTACTTGGAGAAGCCCCCCGACGATGGCAACGCGCATCACCCTACTCTGTTGCATCGGCTTATGGATGACGGGGTGTGCTGCCACACAAGCGCCGATGGGGCAGATTGACCCTCAAGCATTGGCGGCTGAACAGCACCTACAGGCAGAAGCGGCGCTACGCTGGCGTAATGGCCAACGTATCCGTCTGCAAAGCGCTGCCTACCCCGTACTGCACAAAGCCAATACGACCTATTGTGTCAACCAGCAGCGTTACAGCCTTGGTCTTATGTTGCACCAGCTCTATCTCTACCCTGAAGCACAGCAAGCCGCAGCACAGGCAATATATGGCGGGCTTAAACAACCCGAAGTACTGCATACACTGCCCGGTAGTATCAGTCGTGGGCGTATCCAGCCTGGAGACCAGATACTTGCGATAAACAATAAGCCCGTGCGTCCTTCACTGCCGCATACCCTGAGTCAGTTACAACAAGCGATGGCTGATGGCGCAACAGTGACACTCAAACTGCAGCGGCAAGCAAACGTAATAACACAAAAGCTCAAACCAGAATTGATATGTGACTACCCCGTGCAGCTAAGCTATAGCGATCAAGTGAATGGCTATGCCGATGGTCAACAAATCACCATCACCGCGGGTATGTTACACTTTGCTAATGATCATGAACTCGCGTTGATCATCGCCCATGAACTTGCGCATAACGTGCTGCAACATACGCGCATCGAAATTCAACGACTCACTTTGGCTGGCTTATTGGATGCTCTGCTGATCAGCAGCGGAATTCCCAGCCCGGGACTGCTCATGGGGCTGGCAGGCACCACCGGTCTGGAGACGTTTGAGTTACACGCTGACCGGCTGGCAATTCAACTACTGGCTGATACCGGTTATGAGTTAGATGGTCTGGCAGAATTCTGGCGCAGATTGGGCAGCCAATACCCGCAAAGCATCCATAGCAAAGGCATTGAGACGCATCCCGGCACTGCAGAACGTTACCTGCGTGTCCAGCAACAGATACGACGACTACAAAGCACTGCAGCACCTGACAACCAGTGAAGTCGGCACATGGCTATCACTCCGCCACCAATTCACGGTATACTGTTACCAGTTATGCAGCATAATGACTAAATAAGCTGCACCAGATGAAGTTCCCGAATACCGTCGCATTTGCTGCCAAGCAGCCTTTTTATGCGACGGTTTTTTTTGCCTGTTTACAACTGTTCTACTGCATAGCCTCGAGACTCGAGTGCCTGCAACAGGCCATCAGCACCGACCAGATGCGCTGCGCCGACCAGTACCATCTCCACAGAAGGCGTCTCCAACAAAGCCTCGATCGCAGGCAGCCAGATGATATTTCGCGCCACCAGCAGCCGCTGATAAACCTCAGGATAGGCCTGCTGCATATCCCCGATCACCCGCGATGAAAGCGCCACCCGATCGCCGCGTTTCCAGGCTGTAACGATTTCACGCATCACGGGTTTTGTCTGCGCCAGATCATCCAGCGACTGCTGAATAAAACGGGTCTCATTACCCAGCCCAAGCGTCGCTATGTAATCCAGGTGAGCCTTAACACTCTCCAGCCCCTGGGTGGGCTTACCATCGGTTTGCGCCCGGTAGTGATACACCATATCGGGTCCGGCGGCATGTATGCCGAGGCGCTGAAACTCTGTATTCAATAGCGTTAACATCACCCCTGCCGGTTTCAGTCGTAAAAAGGTATCCGCTGACAGGTTGTTTTCCAGCGCATAGGCGGTTAACCGGGCGTAGAGTGGGGCCGGGATGTGCTGTCTGAGTGATTCTTCCGGGGGATATATTAACCGTTGCATTAACTGCCACTGCACCTGCGGTTGCTGCAGGTGACCAATATCCGTCTCAAACACCACAGCATCTGACACTTGATAGGCTTGTTCTAATACCTTGGGTAACGGCAGATCAGATTCAGCAAGCAGATGGATAGTGCCCGCCAGATAGAGAGTATGATTGCCCTGAGTAATACGCCACACAGGGCCTTCAGCATGACACCAAGGTACCAGACCCAAGCATAACCCCACGAGGACGCTTATATACTTAGGCATAGGATTTTTCCTGCTTAAGACAGATTGAATACAGACTACCATAGCCTACCATTCAGATGTGCGTACCAAGGCCGATACCTTCTGGATAACTGTTAGGGAAATTATTTATGGCTGTCGATCAACACCTGTCTCCTGCTGACCTGCATATTCTGATGGCCGAGCCCTCAGGCGTGCAACGCCGCATAATCAGCAACGAACTCTATGCCAGCCAGATACAAATGATCGATGAGGCCGACAGTGTTGCCACAACACTGCTGCAGGCACAACGTAATACGCCTGACCTGATCATCAGTGCCCTGCACTTTGCCGACGGTTCCGCCATGGATTTACTCCATCAACTTCGGGCGGATACACAAACTGCTGAGATTCCCTTTATGCTGATCTCCAGCGAAACACGGCAACAGCAATTGGAGCAGTTCAAGCAGTCAGGTGTGATTGCCATTCTGCCCAAACCATTTAAACCCGACGACCTGACTACGGCCATCCGCGCGACGCTGGATCTGCTGACGCAGTCAGAACTTTCACTGGAATATTACGAGCCCGACCAGTTACGCGTGCTGATCGTAGACGATAGCAATATGGCGCGAAAATTGATTCGCCGGGTACTCAGTGGTCTAGGTATTGAAAACTTTACTGAGGCGGAAGATGGCTCGGCCGCTATGACCGAACTGACAGAGAAGGAATTCGATCTGGTGGTAACGGATTACAACATGCCGCAAGTCAATGGGCTGGAACTGACAGAATTTATCCGTAGCTCTGCTCAACATGCGCACCTGCCTATACTTATGGTCAGCAGTGAAGCCAATCAGGCACATCTGCAAAACATCAGCCGTGCGGGGGTAAACGCACTCACCGATAAGCCTTTCGAACCCGATACAATCCGCCAAATATTGACCAGAATCCTCGGTTAATAGTTGTTGAAATTACTAGTACCTGTATAATTTGCGCTTTCCTTCCCGGGCAGACATCCCCCTACCGTCACAGCTGATGGTGGTGAGTCTGTTCAATCCAAACAGGTAATCCATCGCATGAATTCCTCAGATCAGCCCTCATTCGCTGAGCTTGGCCTTGCTGCCCCCGTTCTCGAGGTGCTGGACGCAATTGGCTATGAAACCCCATCCCCGATCCAGGCCGCGAGTATCCCTCACCTGCTAGAGGGACGTGACCTACTGGGCATCGCCCAGACCGGCACCGGCAAAACCGCTGCTTTTGCTCTACCACTGCTCTCCCGTCTGGACCTGCGCCAGCGTAATACCCAGCTGTTGATTCTGGCCCCGACACGCGAACTGGCCATTCAGGTGGCAGAAGCCTGTCAGACCTACGCCCGTAACCTGCCTGACTTCCACGTATTACCGATTTACGGTGGTCAAGCCTACGATACCCAATTACGCCAGCTGAAGCGTGGTGCTCAGGTTGTTGTTGGCACCCCGGGGCGCGTCATGGACCATATGCGTCGCGGCACCCTGAAACTGAATAACCTGCGAGCGCTGGTATTAGATGAAGCCGATGAGATGTTGCGCATGGGCTTTATTGACGATGTGAAGTGGGTCTTGGAACACACGCCGGATAACTGCCAGATTGCTTTGTTCTCTGCCACCATGCCAGAACAGATCAAACAGGTCGCCCAGACGCACTTGAACTCCCCTGCGGAAGTTCGCATTGCATCCAAAACCGCAACAGCAACCACGATTGCCCAGAAGTACTGGCGTGTCAGTGGACTGCATAAGCTGGACGCCCTGACCCGTATTCTTGAGATGCAGGCATTTGATGCCATGCTGATCTTTGTGCGTACCAAGTCCGCCACTGTGGAACTGGCCGAAAAACTCAGCGCCCGCGGTTATGCCTGTGAAGCACTGAATGGTGATATATCCCAGAACCTGAGGGAACGGACGATTGATCGGCTGAAGTCAGGCCATATTGATGTGCTGATCGCCACCGACGTTGTCGCCCGTGGTCTTGATGTCGAACGCATCAGCCATGTACTGAATTACGATATCCCTTACGATACCGAATCTTATATCCACCGAATTGGCCGTACCGGTCGTGCCGGACGCAAGGGTGAAGCTATTCTGTTTGTATCGCCTCGGGAACAGCGCATGCTGAAAGCAATCGAGCGGGCAACCCGCCAGCCGATCGAACGCATGCATCTGCCATCCACAGAAGACATCAACGAAAAACGTGTGTCGCGTTTCATGGAGCGTATCCGGGAAACTCTCGACAATACTGACCTGGCGTTCTACAGCGACCTGCTGACAGATTACCAGAAAGAAAACGATACTGACCCACTGCAACTGGCTGCCGCCCTTGCCCATTTACTGCAAGGGGAAACACCGTTACTGCTGAAAGAGTCTCGCGCTGATTTCGATCAGGGCCGTGTCGACAATGACAACAAACCGGCTCGCCGTCCTAAAGGGATGTCCAGCAAACCCAAGCCATTGAAAGAGTTCCCTGAAATTGAGATGGAACGCTATCAACTGAATGTGGGTCATCAACACGGCGTGGCACCCAAAAATATCGTTGGTGCCATTGCCAATGAAGCTGGCATCGAGTCACGTTACATCGGTCAGATTGATATCTTTGACAGTACCACAACTGTGGACCTGCCCAGCGGCATGCCTAAAGACGTAGTGCAGCAGCTGAAACGCGCCATTGTTTGTGGCCAGCGCCTGAATCTGCGTAGTTTGAACGAAGATAGCCGACCACCGCGCAAGCGCAGTAAACCACCAGTCAATAAAAATGCTGATGGGAAAAAACCGCCGCGCAAGCGTAAAGAGAAAGACAAAAACAGCTAATAAAAAACGGGCATATGCCCGTTTTTTTTATTCCTGGGTTACCATCACAGCATCCACTTCTATATCAGCCCCTTTAGGGATCTGCTTCACAGCAAACGCCGCGCGGGCTGGATAGGGTTCATCAAAGAACCGAGCCATCACCTCATTGACCTCAGGAAAATACTCCATATCCGATAACAGAATCGTCAGTTTAACGCAGTCTGCCAGGGAACCACCTGCCGCTTCAGCCACTGCACTTAAATTACGAAACACCTGCTCTGCCTGAGCAACAAACGACTCGGTCACCAGCTCCATGGTTTCAGGGATCAGCGGAATCTGGCCTGACAGATATACGGTACTACCTACCTTGACTGCCTGAGAATAGGTACCAATAGCTGCCGGGGCGCTATTGGTATTGATGATACTCTTGTTCATATCATGTCCTTGTGTAGTAAGCATTTGCGGCCATTGTAAACCAAGTCCCGTGAACTGCCATGCTTTTCTAAGTCACAACAACCCTACTCCCACATGCCGAGTCACCGTATAATACAGCTCTTTTTTCAGGAATCAGTCCAGCGATGATACGTGCCGATCAGATACTGGTGGAACGTGGCCTGGCCCAGTCGCGCACTCAGGCTCAGCGCATGATCCGCAACCATCAGGTGCGTTACCGGTTATCAACCCAGTGGCAAATACTGAGTAAGCCCGGACAAAAATTGAACCCAAACTGCGAACTGCAGATAGAGTCATGCCTTGCCGACAGCTATGTCTCCCGCGGTGCACTTAAACTGTTAGCGGCATTAGAAAAAGCCGAATTAACACTGGAAGGTTGCGTCGCGCTTGATGTCGGCCAGTCCACCGGCGGCTTCACTGATTGTCTACTACAAGCAGGTATAGCCAGGGTCGTTGGCATTGAGGTCGGACATGATCAGCTGGCCTCCCGTTTACGTCAAGACCCCCGGGTAATCTGCTATGAAGGCGTCAATGCCCGTGCCCTGGATGACTCATTAAAACAGCACTGTCGGCAACCTGCAGGCTATGATCTGGCGGTCATGGATGTGTCATTTATTTCACAGACCCATATTCTACCCTCACTGGTCCCCCTGTTAGCTCCTGGTGCCTTATTGATCAGCTTGGTCAAACCCCAATTCGAGGTAGGCAAAGCCGGTATTGGCCGGGGTGGTTTGGTCCGGGACAGCAGTCTTTACCCATCTGTTGAAGCCAGTGTGAGCCAATGCTGCCAGACTCTGGGCATGCAAATTGAACATTACTTCGAAAGCCCCATCACCGGCGGTGATGGCAATCGTGAATTTCTTTTGATTGCCCGCAAACAGTGACTTCTAGTCTGATAGATTTCATTCTAAGATAAGCCAACTGCCGGACTCTCCGGCACATGTTAATCCTGTGGGCTCCGCAACTGATCAGGCACACTTTCACGCCCCGCGTAGGTCTCATGCAACGCGCGGCAGGAACACCTGTTTCAGATCCCGTAACTCACCCTTGCAGCAAGGAGTCTTTCCATGGCTGACGATTTACGCCTTACGATCCGCAACCTCACAGACGACGATTATCCGCAGCTTAAAGCGCTGATGGACACGGTATATGACGATATCGGCGGTGCCTGGCCCAAACATACTATCCGTCAGCTGATCAAAGATTTCCCGGAAGGCCAGATCTGCCTGGTTGACCATCAAAACATTATCGGTGTGGCACTGGCCGCACGGGTCGATTATCAGCGTTTCAGCAACCCCCACACCTATGATGACCTGATTGGCAAGCGCACCACCATTCTGAACGACCCGAAGGGTGATGCCATGTACGGCCTGGATGTCCTGATTCATCCTGATTTCAGGGGTTACCGCCTGGGGCGACGCCTGTACGAGACCCGCAAAGAGCTATGCCGCCAGCAAAATCTGCGCGCCATTCTGGCCGGAGGCCGTATCCCCTATTACTACAAATATGTTGATCATATGACGCCCTATGAGTATCTGGATGCCGTCGCGAAACGGGAGATCTACGATCCGATCCTGACCTTTCAGCTCTCCAATGATTTTCTGGTCAAACGCCTGATGACCAAGTACCTACCAGAAGACGAAAAATCACAGGGTTACGGTACCCTACTGGAGTGGAACAACATCTTCTACGAACATGATGTGCAGATGCTGGTACAGCGTAAGTCACAGGTTCGGATCGGAGCCGTGCAGTGGCAGATGCGCCAGGTAAGTTCAGTTGAAGAGCTGCTGCAGCAGGTTGAATACTTTGTCGACGCCCTGTCGAATTATAAAAGTGACTTTGCCCTGTTCCCGGAGTTCTTTAATGCACCACTCATGGGGTTGCATGATCAGCAGGCGCAGCAGATGGAGGCGATTCGCTTTCTGGCGCTTTACACCGAACAGTTTCGTGATGCGATGCTGCAGATGGCAGTCAGTTACAACATCAATATCATCACCGGCTCCATGCCCCTGCTTGAGGGCGATATTCTATACAACGTCAGTTACCTGTGCCGCCGTGACGGCACTCTGGAAATGCAGAAGAAGATCCATATCACGCCGCATGAGCGTCGGGACTGGGTCATCCAGGGGGGGAACGAGTTACGGGTGTTTGATACCGATGCCGGGCGTGTTGGTATTCTAATCTGTTATGACGTTGAGTTTCCTGAACTGGGGCGCTTACTGGCATCGGAAGATATGGATATTCTGTTTGTACCCTATTGGACCGACACCAAAAATGGTTATCTGCGTGTGCGCCACTGTGCCCAGGCGCGGGCAATCGAAAATGAGTGCTATGTGGTGATCTGTGGTAGCTGTGGCAACCTGCCTGCCGTCGAGAGCCTTGACGTGCAATACTCTCAGTCTGCGGTATTTTCGCCATCGGATTTTGCCTTCCCGCACGACGCCGTGATGACGGAAACCACCCCCAACACTGAGATGCTGATGTTTTCAGACCTTGACCTAGACCGACTGAAGATTATCCGCAGTGAGGGCTCAGTAAATAATCTGAAAGACCGCCGTATTGACCTCTACGAAGTTAAGCATTTAAAGGTTCAGCCGTCCTGATCCAGCATCGGCAGTTATCCGTACAAGCAGGATATGAACGAAACACAGGAGAGACCATGTTGTATGTGCGGCAGGTTTTTGGACTAATTGCGCTACTGATCACAATGCAGAGTCAATCAATTATGGCAGACGACAAACGCCCCACAGAGTGCAGTAATATCTACCAGTTTACGGTGCCTGACCTGTTGCACAACACACCGGTAAATTTCTGCCAAGCCTATCATGGTAAAGTATTACTCATCGTCAATACGGCCAGCAAATGTGCATTTACCGGACAGTATGAAGGATTGGAAAAACTCTATAGCGAATACAAGGATCGTGGGCTCGTGGTGCTGGGTTTTCCATCCAATCAATTTGCCGGGCAGGAGCCGGGCACGCCGACAGAAATTCAGAACTTCTGCCGCCTGACGTATGGCGTGGAGTTCCCTATGTTTGCCAAAAGTCAGGTCAAAAAGAAGGGCGCAGATCCAATCTGGCAGTATCTTGGCGAAACCAGCGGCACCTATCCAAAATGGAATTTCTACAAATACCTGATCGACCGTCAGGGCAAAGTGGTGGATGTCTACAGCAGCATATCTTCGCCTGATACCAGAAAATTCCGTAACGCCATCGAAGCCCTGCTATAACGAGTCCCTCATGGAATCAGAGTATATTGCTATCGTCGGAGCAGGCCTGGCCGGCGCAGTCCTGGCTCAGCGTTTTACAGCAGCGGGACATCAGGTAACGGTATTTGAAAAAAGCCGTGGCAGTGGTGGCCGGCTGGCCAGTTGCCGGATAAATGCAACCAGCCTTGATCTGGGAGCGCCCTGGTTTGAGCCTCAATCCACTGCTTTCAAAGACTGGTTATTACAACAGCCGGATATGGTTGAATGGCAGCCTAACGCAGTAGATTTCGATGGATCACCCATTGAGCTCCCCGTGGTGTTAAACCAGACCCGGCAAAGCAGCCTGACCCGGCAACTATTACAGCGTGCTGAATTTCGCACCCAGACCCGCATCAGCAGAATCAGTCCATCATCAGGACATGGCGTCGGGTTATGGGATGATAAACAACTGACATTGGGTGGCTTTGATAAAGCCATCATTACCGCTCCGGCACCACAAGCTTTGCCACTACTACCACAAGAACCCGACTTGACCGCTTGCTTGCAGACGATCGGCACTCGACCCTGCTGGGTAGCCATTGTCAGGACTACACAGCATTCTTTACCTGATGTTACTGTGATGCAGGGTCAACACCCAATTTTTGCCCGCCTCATCTGCCTCAACAACCGGCCCGGTGACAGTGCTGACAGTGACCAGACACTCTGGCGGTTAGAAGCAAACGCGGACTGGTCGTCAATCCATGCAGAAAGCCCTGCCGCTGAAGTTGAAGCATTGATGCTAACAGCACTTAGCAAGATAGAGGGGTTTCAGGGGCCGGCTGAGGTACACCGGGTACATCGCTGGTTATATTGCACCCATACCCAGCCTCATCAGGATGCATACTATTACAACGCTACCTCCGGAATTGGTGCCTGCGGTGATTGGTTTGGCAATCTGGGTAGCGAATCGGCCTGGTACAGCGCATCATGTTTGGCAGACTCTCTGCTGGATAATGAATTTAATGAGCCTGCTGTTTAAAAAACAGCGTAACTGAGCCCAACCGGATACCCCACTTCGAAATATAACCCCGGCTTAGTGCAGATCCATCGGGCAGGCGGTAGATGTGATCATCTACCCTCACGTTTACACTTATGTTGTTGGTAGTAAGCCGCATAACATACTTCCAGCGCAGCTTTGCGCCATCACTGAAGCCTGCTGCAACGCCTGGAATATCCGCAGCAGTGCCAGAATAATGTGACTGACCCAGTGCCGTGATATACCAGACACGCTGAGCTTGCTCACCATCATCGTAGACAAAGTTTTCACGCAGACAGAGCTGATTACCGCTCACTTCTCCTTTGATATCCACCACGAAGCTACGGCGTAAAATACCAAAGCGGTCCTCAAAAATACCCCAGGCACGGGATGATCCTGCAAAAAACGAAAACAGTTCAAAATCAGGCCACGGGGTATTATCAAGGGCGGGCATCAAATACTACTCAAAAGAGGGATATACCGCTTCTACGCATCGCCTGCCCGAGCAGATCATCAAACATCAGGTCTGGCTTTGCTGATAGTCATCCAGACTTTGCTGGCGGGCCGCCCGATAATCGATAACCGGTCGCGGACGCCCTGCTTCGGCAGCCGCCGCAGGATCGTGCCGTTTTTTGGCAGGCAAGCCTTGTAGCTCAGGTAACCAATGGCTTACAAAACGGCCTTCCGGATCAAACCGCTCAGCTTGGCGTTGAGGATTAAAGATCCTGAAATAAGGCGCCGCATCTGCGCCGACAGAAGCACACCACTGCCAGCCGCCCATATTCGAAGCAAAGTCGCCATCGATCAGATGCTGCATAAAAAACTGCGCACCCTTGCGCCAGTCTTGTCGCAGCAGCTTAGTGAGAAACGAAGCACAGACCATACGCAATCGATTATGCATCCAGCCGGTATCCAGCAACTGTTTCATGCCAGCATCGACCAGCGGAAATCCGGTTTCCCCAGCACACCAGGCATCAAATAATCCTGGGTCATGGTGCCAGGAAATTCGGGTTTCTACCTCGGGCCGAAACGGATGCAGATAATTCATCCGGGGAAACTGAACCAGCAAATGACGATAAAATTCCCGCCAGATAAGCTCAGTCAGCCACTGACTGTTGAACCAGTCGGGATCGTCGGCGTAAGCAGAGAGCCCTGCCAGGCATTGTCGGGCAGAAATGGCACCCACCGTCAAATAAGGCGACAGTTGGGATGTCCCAGGTAGTGATGGGATATCACGTTGCTGCGGATAACCGTGCAGCTGCGCATCAACAAATGCCTGCAGCCGCTCATGTGCAACATCTGAACCGGCTGGCCAGAGTTGCTGCCGCCAGCGACTACTTAATGTGCCGCCATACTCCAGCTGCTCAGCCAGATCCGTTGAGGTTAAGCTGTTTGCCGGCTGACGCCGAGGCAGCCCCAATGGCTGCGGCTGCTGCATCTGACATACCTTGCGCCATGCGCGACTAAAGGGCGTAAACACTTTAAATGGCTGGCCCTGCCCCGTAAGCACCTCCCCCGGCGGAATAATCAGATCTGCATGAAAACCCACCACTTTGCGGCCAGTACGGCGCAACCGTTCAAGCACCGCCAAATCGCGCTGACGCTCATTGAACGCATATTCATGATTAAGATAGAGACGGTCGCTTTGCAACTCGGTCGCCAGATTGACCAGCAGTTCCGGTATAGCGGTGTAATCGTCGGCCTGAAGCAGGCGCAAAGGGATATTCAGTGCTGACAGCTCGGCTTGCAGACTCTGCAAATGCGCATACCAAAACTGCATCTTTGCCGGCGCATCATCATGCGCCTGCCACTGACCTGGGGTCAGAACACATACTGCAACAACGCCACGTCCAGACTCACAAGCCTGATACAGCGCCGGATTATCTCTAACCCTGAGATCATTACGAAACCAAACCAGGTTCATATGTAATTTCTAAGACCAAGCTCGTGGGGGTAAGGGTTAAGGTATGCCTGAGAAAGGATGTACTCACTGCCATACCGTTTCAGATAATGCTGCAGCAGTGACAGCGGTACCACCAGATGCACTTTCTTGGTTCGGTAGTCTTCGATGGCACTAAGCAGGTCATGTCGCGTTGCACTGTCGAGATGCTTTTTCAGATAACCCATAATGTGCATCAGCACGTTGCTATGGGTTTTACGCGTCGCCGGCCGACGCAGAAAGGCCATCAGCTCTTTAAGATAAGTTTCAGCAGCTTCTGCCACAGGCAATCGCGGAGCCTCTTGCGCCAGAAACCGGCCCAATACGCGGTAACCCTGGTAATGGTGAGCCATGAGCTGATACTTATGCCGACTGTGAAACTGAAGCATCTTGTGCAGCGATAATTCCGGCACAACATCTGTCTTCCAGTCATGGTAAACAAATACCCGGGTGATGAAATTTTCCCGCAGTACGGCGTCCTGAAGCCGACCCTCCTCTTCCACGGGGAGCGCCGGGTGCAACTGCATCAAGCGTTCGGCATATAAACCACTGCCAGCAACATTCGGGTTACCGTTGGCATGATAGACTTTGACGCGCTCCATGCCACAACTCGGCGAGCCTTTCATCAGGATATAACCGCAAAGCTCTGGCGCAGCCTGATAGACCTGTTCCGCATAATCCTTTAACGCATCGGTCACATCGATGCTTGGATCTTTGGTACCAACTACGCGCCGACCCTGCGGCATATCCACCAGACGGATTGGCTCCCTGGGAGTCCCTAAGCCAACCGCCACTTCAGGGCAGAAGCTTTTAAATTCGAAGCACTCGCTCAACACATCCAAACAATAGCGGGAACGTTTATGCCCCCCATCGAAGCGCACTTTCTGGCCCATTAAACAGGCGCTGATACCAACGGGTATAAGAGAGTTTTCGAGTTTAGCCATACTGTTTGCTCAGAACCTCTAGTAACTAAACGCCATCAAAAGCCGGTCAATGGTTGTACCAGACGACCGAGCAGGGTAGTAAAGCGAAGCGGTGCATCTGTAGCGACTATGCAGATGCAGCCTTCCCTGCCGTCCGCAAGCGGTTGATGCTCAACCTGATCATCCAAGTCAGATACATCACCCCGCTGGAATCGACCAATTTCATCACTCAGCGAGCCACGCAACAACAGTGTAAGTTCGTTGCCGCGGTGCGAATGAGGCAGCACAGTGCCGCCTGGCGCTACCCGCAATAATTTGGTAGTTCCCTGAGAACCACAGGGCAAATCATAGTAACAAATACCAGGCACCATACGTTTCCATTCCACCTCATCCAGTGAATCACCGATGATCTCAGCCAACGGCTGCGGCACTTCCGTGGCTGAAGCGCTGGATTTGGCCGGAGCTGCGGCGGGCACTTCATCTACTGGGTCATGAAGCTTGAGCAATACCTGATCCAGCGAATCTTCAGCGATCGCTTCGGGCGTCAAAGACTCAAGTAGCGCACCGCCAATCGCTTCAGGCGTACGTAACCTCGCCCGGCAAGCGTCACACATTGAGAGATGGCAAGCAACGACCAGAGCCAACCCGTGCGGCAAAGCGCCTGCGGCGTAGCTGAACAACGTCGCATCGTCGAGATGATGATTAATCTTCATAGTTCACCTCCTCTCCAGTGCTGTTTAAGCTTGTCACATGCCAGACGAATACGAGATTTAACACTACCTAAGGGAATATCCAAGCGACTGGAAATCTCAGCATGTGACCGACCTTCAAAAAATGACATATACAAAACCTGTGCTTGATTCTCCGGAAGATTGTTAATGGCGCTGCGTACCCGGTCTGTGACCAATCCCTGTTCGATGCATGGCGTGTCATGCGTCTCATGCTGCTCAATGTCCGGAATCACGTCATCATATGAGCAAGTCGGGTATTTTTGTTTACGCATCCAATCGATGCTTTGGTTTCTGGCCAGGGTAAATATCCAGGTACTGGCAGCGGCTTTGTCCGGATTGAACATGTGCGCTTTACGCCACACAGACAACATAGTTTCTTGCATCAGCTCATCAGCAACAGATTCCAGCACACCAAGGCGGCGGATATAAGCTTTGACCCGAGGAGCAAAGTGGCGGAAAAGCTGAATATACAACCGCCTGTCCTTGGAGCGAGCGAGTTCGGCGAGCATCTGCGTCCAACTCAAGGAGTCCAGCCCTTCTGTTGCGTCATTCGAAATGAAGGCGAGGTTTTCCACGTCATCTCCCGGTGGTGTTTTTTTCATAGACTCTCTACGCAGATTCTTGATTAATAGATCATAAACTCTTTTACACTGAGCACACTGAACTGTATAGCGGGTGATCTTTTTCCGGCTCCGCAGCGTAAGCATTCTCAAACTGTAACAAGGACTGACACCGGCATGACAATCTCACCCCTTCGACCGCAAAAGATAGCAGTAATAGGTTCCGGTATTTCCGGACTGGGATGCGCATGGCTATTGGATCAGGGTCACGACGTTACGCTGTTTGAGAAAGATGACAGGCTGGGTGGGCATGCCAACACCGTTACCTGCGCTTTAGACGGACAAGACGTGCCTGTCGATACCGGCTTCATTGTCTACAACCCGGTCAACTACCCTAATCTGGTGCAGTTGTTTAAACACCTTAATGTGACCTCCGCCGAAACTGACATGACCTTTGCCATCTCCCGGAACAAAGGTCAACTTGAGTATTCAGGCACGGATATGTCCGGCTTGCTGGCACAGAAGAAAAACCTGCTGCGGCCACGCTTCTGGGTGATGATCAAAGAGCTGTTGCGGTTTTATCGCAACGCCGAAAGCATGTGTCAGGCCGCCGAAGCCCAAGAGATGACCTTGGGGGAGCTGCTTGAACGCTATGGTTACCATGATGCTTTTGTTCAGGACCATTTGCTCCCCATGGGGGCTGCAATCTGGTCAACGCCGACGCAGGCCATGCTGGATTACCCCGCGAGCAGTTTCCTGCGCTTCTGTATCAATCACGGCCTGGTGCAACTGTCTGACCGGCCTCAGTGGCGCACGGTGGTAGGCGGCAGCCGGCAATATGTGAATGCGATACAAGAGGGTTTAAGAGGTAAGGTTCGCCTGAACAGCTTAATCCACAAAATTAAGCGCGAGAATGGCAAAGTGATCGTTCAGGACCTGCATGGCAACAGCGAAACCTTCGATCATGTCGTGCTAGCCTGCCATCCGGATCAGGCAATAAAACTGCTGGACCAGCCCAGCGCACAAGAACTGGAACTGCTCAGCGCTTTCCCCTATCAACGCAATCAGGCATTTCTCCACACCGATTGCAGCTTAATGCCCCAGAGAGAAGCCGTTTGGTCTAGCTGGAATTACATGGCCACCGGTAACAAACAAGACCAACAAGTCTCTGTCACCTACTGGATGAACAAACTGCAACCACTGCCCTGTAACACACCGGTATTTGTCTCACTCAATCCGCAAACCCCACCCCAACCAGACACCTTGTTGCGCACTTTCTTTTATGACCACCCAGTCTTTGGGCGAAATGCTCTGCAGGCTCAGAAAAATCTCTGGAAGCTGCAAGGCCAGCAAAACACCTGGTTTTGTGGTGCGTATTTTGGCTATGGCTTTCACGAAGACGGTCTACAGTCCGGCCTCGCGGTTGCAGAGCAACTCGGCAGCATACCACGCCCCTGGCATCTGCAAAATCCGAATAACCGCATCCATGTAAATAATGCTATACATGCTGTTGAGTCATTGACTGAGGTTTGTGATGCCTGACGTTTCAGCCTGCCTGTACCGGGGCCATGTGATGCACCAGCGTCACCAACCGGTGAAGCACCGCTTTGTATACCGAGTATTCGCCGCCTGCTTTGAATTGCAAACCCTGAATAACACCAGCGAAAAGCTGCGCTGCTTTTCCCGCAACCGTTTTAATCTGTACGCCCTGTACGATAAAGACCACGGTTTAGGTAGCAATAATTTACTGGCCGATATCACCCACCTGCTTCATCGCTGCGGCTACGGTGAAGCCAGTCACAGTGTGCGCCTGTTATGCTATCCCAGAATTCTTGGCTACCAGTTCAATCCGCTGTCTGAATATTTCTGTTACGACGCCTCAGGCCAACTCAACGTTATTATCCACGAAGTTCATAACACCTTTGGGCAACGCCACCTCTACCTGATTCCGGCGCATGCCAACGGCGATACCTGGATTCAGCAAACCACCGAAAAGCAGATGTATGTCAGCCCATTTACACCCTTTGAGAGCCAATACCGCTTTAAAATACAACCGCCGCTGGCGGGTGTCAGGGTTCATATCCGTCAGGTAGAGCGCGAAACTGGCGCACCTATTCTCGATGCTCTGTTTCAGGGTAAAAGCCAGGCCCTGACAGACAAAAACCTGCTTATCAATTTTTTCCGCTACCCCTTGATGACACTGAAGATAATCACCGCAATTCATTGGGAAGCATTCCGTTTATGGCGTCAGAAACTTACCGTTCAGCCTCGCCCAGCATCCGCCCGATGCAATATCAGTTGGCAGTCCGCCTCAGGAGAGACTCTGCATGAAACCCTCTGAATATCGTACCCCGGCCCAACCACTTCCATCACAACAGCTCAATTGGCCTGAGCAGCTTCTGGTTCGTTATTTGAATCAGCAACTGAGCAAAAAAAACGGCCAACTAGACCTGACTTTACCCAGTGGTAATCAGGTTCAACTGGGCTCCGGCGCTCCCTACGCCCAGGTCACCCTACATAGCTGGCGCGCACTCGCTGGCTTAGTCTTCGGTGGCATTAATGGCTGGTCAGATAGCTATCTGCATGGTCATTGGGAAAGTACGGATCTGACTGAGCTGGTTGAATGGGCACTGCACCAGGAAGAATCACTTGAGCAGATGGCCTGGGCCGATTTTGTCATCAACCTGCGCTACAACCGTATCCACCGCAAAAACCATAACAGCAAAGCCGGTAGCCGACGCAATATCGCCGCCCATTACGATCTCGGTAACGACTTTTACCGCTTATGGCTTGATCCCAGCATGACCTACTCTGCTGCCCTGTTTACCAAGCAGGACCAGAGCCTGGAAACAGCCCAGCAAGAAAAATATGCGCGTATTTTGGCATTACTTAACACTCAACCCGGAGATCAGCTGCTGGAAATAGGCTGTGGCTGGGGAGGCTTTGCACTCAGTGCCGCCAATCAGGACGTAAACGTACATGGCATCTCCCTGTCCAATGAACAACTGGCCTGGGGGCGACAGCAGGTCGACGCATTCGGGCTTGACGATAAAATACAACTGACTCACACCGACTACCGAGACCTTACTGGACAGTACGATGCGATCGTCTCCATTGAAATGTTTGAGGCTGTCGGTGAAGAGCATTGGGATCACTATTTCGAGGTCTTGCGTCGCTCGTTGAAACCCGGTGGCCGAATTGTGCTGCAAATCATCAGCATCGAAGACAAACGCTTTGAAACCTACCGCCGGCAGGCTGATTTTATCCAACGTTATATATTCCCCGGCGGGATGCTGCCATCAGTCAACAAATTAAAAGAAAAGTTTGACCAGCATGGTTTGCAACTGAAAGCTCAACAGATGTTTGGCGCTGACTACGGTAAAACCTTAAAAATCTGGCGCCAGCAATTTGAGCGCCACTGGCATGAGATAGCCCAGCATGGTTTTGATGACAGGTTTTACCGCATGTGGCGTTACTACCTGGCATATTGCGAAGGCGGATTTAAGCAAGGTGCACTAGATGTCGGACTTTACCTGCTCGAAAACCAAGCCTCCCCGCTCGACCAGTAACCCATGTTAAATACCTGCTGGGGTTATCAGATTCTACGCTAACCCCGGCCCTTTCCCTTTTGCTCCACCCACTTCCGAACCGCAACATAGTTAAAATTTTATCCATGTTTTAAACCATATTACTTTTGTATTTCAATCATTAAAAGCCCATCGCACATATCAAAAAAAATACACTAAATAACTGTTTTAAATTATTATTTTTCAAATAAACAGCTAGTTACGCAGCATTCAACAGAATCAAGAATTATTCCTAAAATCACCTATTTCAAACAAGTTTTTAAATATTCGCATTTCCTTATAAACAAAAATCGCTAGAATCACTCTGACATGCCCATTAATGGAGCGGCATGCAGATCAAACCGTCAAAGCTCCCCATCAAGCTGAAAACATAATTCAGTACATGGGCAGACAGGAAGACAAGGACCCGGTTGGACGCTTATTCAGGCCCAACCCAAAGCGAGGAATACGACGTGCTTAAACAAGACATGCTCAAAAGCGGAGCCTTTATCCTGACAGTTGCTCTTTTGTCCGGTTGTCAGGGCGGACACAGCCTTAAATCTCTTGCTGCAGGAAGCAGTTCAGATGAAGAGGTAACTGTCTCAAGTAGTACAGAAAGTAATACTGGAAATAATAACCAGAACTCTCAAGGAGAAATTACAGATACGACCGATCCTGAGACCGATAATAGCAATCCCCCAGGTTCAGCGCTGGATGAAGGTTCCAACACTCCCGAAACATCCCCTTCAACCTCAGCACCTTCACCAGAAATTGCCGCAACAGACCTACTCGATAACACCGTAGACAATTCAACTGATCTACTTGATGACTCTGTTGATACAGTCACAGATACTCTGGACTCAGCCTTGCTTGTTGTGGACGATGTCAGCGGCGGACTTACAAGCGACTTGATAGGTGATAACACCCTCGCAGCGACCAACAACCTGGCCGATAACACCACAGAGAGTTTGGACAGTTTAGTGGACGCAACCACTGATGTAGTAGACAGTCTTTCCGATGGCACCATGACTGATGCAGTCGATAGTCTGGTTGATACAACAACAGGTACGCTGTCTACACTTACCGACGACACCACCGATGTGCTCGACAGCCTGGTGGCTGATACTGGCGCTACGCTGGATAGTTTAGTTGGTCAAACAACTGATCTTTCCGACGACTTACTTAATACAACCGAATCAATTTTAGGTGCTACAACAGACAGCCTGTTAGGCGATACCACATTGGATGTCGACCTGTCTGCAGAGGCTGGGCTTGATCTCGCTGATACAGGCTCGCTACTGGAAGACACTACAGACACTGCCGATGGTTTACTGACTGACAGTCTGTCGCTGACAGAAGCTGTCGTGGATACAGCAGGTACATTGCTGGATGACACCACGGCCTCCCTGCTAGGTGATACCACGGACCTGTCCGACAGTTTGCTGGATACGGCTGATTCACTATTAGGTGATACAACAGACAGCCTGTTAGGCGACACCGCATTGGATGTCGACCTGTCTGCAGAGGCTGGGCTTGATCTCGCTGATACAGGCTCGCTACTGGAAGACACTACAGACACTGCCGATGGTTTACTGACTGACAGTCTGTCGCTGACAGAAGCTGTCGTGGATACTGCAGACTCCCTGTTGGATGACACCGCTGACTCACTGCTAGGTGATACCACGGACCTGTCCGACAGTTTGCTGGATACGGCTGATTCACTATTAGGTGATACAACAGACAG